>NZ_JBNYXO010000038.1:0-1064 GCF_051380715.1 Janthinobacterium kochi | reverse complement strand
TAACCGTAAGGAGGGCGCTTACCACGGTAGGATTCGTGACTGGGGTGAAGTCGTAACAAGGTAGCCGTATCGGAAGGTGCGGCTGGATCACCTCCTTTCTAGAGTTTGCACGAATCAGTAATGATTCACGCATCAAATGTTCACACTTATCGGCTGTTTAATTAAGAAGAAACAGTAGTCGTAGTAGTTCCGCGTTGGGGCTGTAGCTCAGCTGGTTAGAGCACCGTGTTGATAACGCGGGGGTCGTTGGTTCGAGTCCAACCAGCCCTACCAGCTAATTAGTACATAATTCCCGGGGGATTAGCTCAGCTGGGAGAGCACCTGCTTTGCAAGCAGGGGGTCGTCGGTTCGATCCCGTCATCCTCCACCAATACTTTGAAAGTGCAAACGTAAGCCGCTAGGTTTAGGTTTGATCTTTTAGCGATCAAAGCTGTTTCGTTCTTTAACAATCTGGAAGAAGTAAAGATTATTTATTGATTGGTTTGCCGTAAAAAGCAAATCGATGGGTAATGATTGTATGTATCAACAAACAAGCAACAACGTTGTACTTTCTTATCCCTGTAGCGCTCTTTGATTATTTAGGTAATCAGAGGCTAACGTTATAGGGACAAGCGAATAAGTGCACATGGTGGATGCCTTGGCGATTACAGGCGATGAAGGACGTAGTAGCTTGCGATAAGCTGCGGGGAGTGAGCAAACACACTTTGATCCGCAGATTTCCGAATGGGGCAACCCACCCTTTTAGGGTATTGCATACTGAATACATAGGTATGCAAGGCGAACGCGGCGAACTGAAACATCTAAGTAGCTGCAGGAAAAGAAATCAACCGAGATTCCCAAAGTAGCGGCGAGCGAAATGGGAAGAGCCTGTACGTGATAGTCGGACTGATAGAAGAATCCTCTGGAAATAGGAACCGTAGCGGGTGATAGTCCCGTATTCGAAATCAGACCGGTGATACTAAGCGTACGACAAGTAGGGCGGGACACGTGACATCCTGTCTGAATATGGGGGGACCATCCTCCAAGGCTAAATACTCGTAATCGACCGATAGTGAACCAGTACC
>NZ_JBNYXO010000037.1:0-1095 GCF_051380715.1 Janthinobacterium kochi | reverse complement strand
TGTCAAGACCCGCCTGGTTATAAACACGTTTAACGAATAATTGTGGCTTTTTTGCCTGCCATTTCTTCATTGCCTGAATCGGCGTTTCGTTGTTGAGAGCACGCTGTGGGATGTTGTGGTTATAGATTTTCAGGTAATTGCGTAGTGTTGATTCGAGCTCGGCCCTGGATGCGAAACGGGTCTGATTGACGACCTCGCTGATGCGGCCGTTGAAGCGTTCCACCATGCCGTTGGTCTGCGGATGACGTGGCGGGATCAGGCGATGTTCGATCGCCAGTTGTCTGCATAGCACGTCAAACGCGTGCTTGCCGCTGGGAATCCGGTCGCCCGTTTCCGGGTCTTTTTTCTTGCTGCTAAAGCGGTCGGTGAACTGGCTGCCATTGTCGGTGAGCAGCTTGACGATGGCGATCGGACAGGCTTTGTTGAGCTTGATCAGGAAGTCGGTGCTACTACTGTCGGACTGGTCGGCATAGATCTCCATGAAGACCCAACGCGTGGCGCGGTCGATGGCGACGAACAGGTAACGGCGTTCGGTTTCGTCAGGCATCTGCGGCAAGTACTTGATATCCATATGTAAAAAGCCGGGCTCGTAGTCCTTGAACGACTTTTTGGTGACGGGCTTATCGGTTTCCCGGGCGGCCAGTTCAAGCAGGCTGGAGACACCATGGCGACGCAGGCAGCGCCCCAGGGCGGCGCGCGAAAGCGCTGGATTGACGAACTCGCGGGCCACCGCCAGCAGGTCGTCGGTGGGCAGCAGCAGCGTGGTGCGCAGCTCCACGACGATCAATTCCTGCGCAGGCGTGAGCGTGGTGTGCATGATACGTGGCCGGTGCGAAAGATCCTCGGCGCTGTCGCGGTTCTGCCATTTGCGGATCGTCAGACGACTAACGTTGTAGCGCTCAGCCAGTTCCCGTTGAGAGAGCGTCGATTTGCGGATTTCGTCACGGATCAGATGAGTAGTGCGGGCTTGGCTGTGAAGGGCTTGGCTCATGGCGCTGGTAGTTGGGTGACAGGATTCAACAGTGTACTCAAAAGCAACCTGGCCCTGAAAAATGGCAGGCTGCGAGTTGGAATATGATCACCCATATCTAAACA
>NZ_JBNYXO010000036.1:0-1228 GCF_051380715.1 Janthinobacterium kochi | reverse complement strand
GTAGATACTGTTATCCCCGTCAAGCGGCGTGCAAGGTAGGATCAAATATTTTTCCCGACCTGAGCACGCCGAATGCCACGTGCACCAGCTTGCGCATCATGGCGCCGATGATCAGCTTTTTTGCCTTGCCAGCAGCACGTAGGCGCTGGCCGAAGCGCTTGCCCCAGGCCGTCCGGTACACGGTCACCATGGCGGGCATGTACAGGGCTTTGCGCAGGAAGCTGTGGCCGACCTTCGACATGCGTGGCTTGCCACGTACGCTGGAGCCTGACTCGTGTTGCCGCGGGTCGAGTCCCGCAAATGCCACGGCTTGCTTGGCGCTGTCGAAGCGTTCGGGATTGGCATAGTAGGATAGCAGCACCGGAATCGACCGCTCGCCCAGGCCTGGAATGGTGTCGAGCAGCTCACTTTTGCCGCGTAGATCCGGGTCGTCATCGATATGCCGTTTGATGGCTTGGATCAGCTCCCTGATCTGGCCATCGAGCCAGGTAATGTGATCGACGATGCCCTGGCGCACGGCTTCGCGTGCCACCTCGAGTCGGTTGCTTTCCTGCAAGCGCATGGTTTGTAAGGCTTCCAGGCGCAGCACCATGGCGCGCAATGCCTGCTCGGCGGGCGATGGCGCCAGCCACGGCTCGGGCTGACGTTCATGGGCGAAGTCGGCGATCAGCTGCGCGTCGACTTTGTCCGTTTTCGTGCGCACCAGGCGCGAAGCGCCGAAGGCCTTGATCTGCGCCGGATTGATGACACTGACCAGCATGCCACATCCTGCCAGATATTCGGCCACCTTTTCCCAGTAGGTTCCGGTCGCTTCCATGCATACGCGCGGACTGCTGGCATCCTGCTTGAGCAGCCATTCGCTGAGTGCAATGAATCCTTTGTGATTGTTTTCTACTACTTTGTTACGGTGTTTTCCGTTAGGCAGGCGCAGCGCGCAGTCGAGCTTCGCCTTGGCAACGTCGATTCCTAAATTAAACATGCTGTGGTCCTCTTGCGATCTACCTTGTGAATGCGGGCTAACCGGCATGCCGGTGCCAAAGATACTGTCCGATCTTGACATTGAGGATGGGTAACTGGTGCGAGATCTACGAAACTGGCTCGAAGCCTAAGGGCGGATACGGCATCCAGTTACCCGGTCTTGATATGCCTACCAAGATTTTGACAGCGGTCGATACCGTTCGAAATATCACGAACGGCATGAAGGGAATAATACAAGGTCGGATTAGCG
>NZ_JBNYXO010000035.1:0-1262 GCF_051380715.1 Janthinobacterium kochi | reverse complement strand
TGAGGTGTACTGTCAATAGCGGACACTCTTGTTTCAAGCCACCCGTGGCTGTTTGCTGAATTTCTCAGCGAACAACGCGGGCGGAACATTGCCAAGGCGCGAATGGCGTCGCTGGCGGTTGTAAAAGCTTTCGATGTATTCCTGTATTGCCGCTTTCGCGTCTGCCCGGGTGGCGTAACGTTGATGGTGCACCAGTTCGTTTTTCAGGCTGCCCCAGAAGCTCTCCATGGGCGCGTTGTCGTAGCAGTTCCCTCGGCGCGACATGGACGGCTTCATGCCGAACTGCGTCACCAGTTTTTGATAGTCATGGGCGCAGTACTGGCTGCCACGGTCTGAGTGGTGAATCAGGCCCGGCGCGGGGCGTTTATTGCGCACGGCCTTCCACAGCGCCGTTGCCGTCAGCGTTTGCGTCATGCGCTCGTCCATCGCGTAGCCCACCAGCTCACAGGTGAACACGTCCTTGATGCCGGCCAAGTAAAGCCAGCCTTCCCCGGTGGCCACATAGGTGATGTCGGTCACCCAGGCTTCGTTCGGACGGGTCGGTGCAAAGGTCTGATTGAGCAGGTTGTCGGCCACCGGCAAGTCATGGTTCGAGTTCGTGGTGGCCTTGAACTTGCGCTTCTGCTTGCAGCGCAGGGCGAGCTCGCGACGCAGACGGACGATGCGGTCACGGCCGGCCGGGAAGCCTTGCGCCGTCAGTTCCGGCTGCATGCGCAACGGGCCATAGGTCTGCCTGCTCTGTGCGTGCACAGCCTCGATGGCGATCTTCAGGCGCGCGTCTTCCTGCGTCCGCCGTGACGGTTTGCCGCTCGCCCAGGCGTAGAAACCGCTGCGCGAGACGCCAAAGACGCGGCACATGACGGTGACAGGAAATTCGAGTCGCAAGGTCTTCATGACCGCGTACCTGGCAGCGACTCCCGCGCAAAGTACGCTGCCGCTTTTTTTACGATATCGCGCTCCATGCGGGCCTCGGCGAGCTCTTTGCGCAGCTTGGTTACCTCGGCCTCAAGCTCCGGGACGGAGCGGCTGCCAAGGGCCACTTTGGGCGACGTGCCGTGCCTTGCCGCACTCACCCAGTTGGCCAGCGTGCCCTTTGGAATGGTCAGGCGCAACGCGGCGTCTTCCAGCGCCAGGCCTTGTGTCAGGACCAGTTTTACCGCTTCTTCCCGAAGCTCCGGTGTGTATGTTGTTGAGCGTGTCATAAGTTCTCCAGTCGGTGAAGTTTACCAAACTAGAGTGTCCGAAAAAGTCAGGGTACCTCA
>NZ_JBNYXO010000034.1:0-1560 GCF_051380715.1 Janthinobacterium kochi | reverse complement strand
AACAGAGATTAAACTGAAGAGTTTGATCCTGGCTCAGATTGAACGCTGGCGGCATGCCTTACACATGCAAGTCGAACGGCAGCACGGAGCTTGCTCTGGTGGCGAGTGGCGAACGGGTGAGTAATATATCGGAACGTACCCTAGAGTGGGGGATAACGTAGCGAAAGTTACGCTAATACCGCATACGATCTAAGGATGAAAGTGGGGGATCGCAAGACCTCATGCTCGTGGAGCGGCCGATATCTGATTAGCTAGTTGGTAGGGTAAAAGCCTACCAAGGCATCGATCAGTAGCTGGTCTGAGAGGACGACCAGCCACACTGGAACTGAGACACGGTCCAGACTCCTACGGGAGGCAGCAGTGGGGAATTTTGGACAATGGGCGAAAGCCTGATCCAGCAATGCCGCGTGAGTGAAGAAGGCCTTCGGGTTGTAAAGCTCTTTTGTCAGGGAAGAAACGGTGAGAGCTAATATCTTTTGCTAATGACGGTACCTGAAGAATAAGCACCGGCTAACTACGTGCCAGCAGCCGCGGTAATACGTAGGGTGCAAGCGTTAATCGGAATTACTGGGCGTAAAGCGTGCGCAGGCGGTTTTGTAAGTCTGATGTGAAATCCCCGGGCTCAACCTGGGAATTGCATTGGAGACTGCAAGGCTAGAATCTGGCAGAGGGGGGTAGAATTCCACGTGTAGCAGTGAAATGCGTAGATATGTGGAGGAACACCGATGGCGAAGGCAGCCCCCTGGGTCAAGATTGACGCTCATGCACGAAAGCGTGGGGAGCAAACAGGATTAGATACCCTGGTAGTCCACGCCCTAAACGATGTCTACTAGTTGTCGGGTCTTAATTGACTTGGTAACGCAGCTAACGCGTGAAGTAGACCGCCTGGGGAGTACGGTCGCAAGATTAAAACTCAAAGGAATTGACGGGGACCCGCACAAGCGGTGGATGATGTGGATTAATTCGATGCAACGCGAAAAACCTTACCTACCCTTGACATGGCTGGAATCCTCGAGAGATTGAGGAGTGCTCGAAAGAGAACCAGTACACAGGTGCTGCATGGCTGTCGTCAGCTCGTGTCGTGAGATGTTGGGTTAAGTCCCGCAACGAGCGCAACCCTTGTCATTAGTTGCTACGAAAGGGCACTCTAATGAGACTGCCGGTGACAAACCGGAGGAAGGTGGGGATGACGTCAAGTCCTCATGGCCCTTATGGGTAGGGCTTCACACGTCATACAATGGTACATACAGAGCGCCGCCAACCCGCGAGGGGGAGCTAATCGCAGAAAGTGTATCGTAGTCCGGATTGTAGTCTGCAACTCGACTGCATGAAGTTGGAATCGCTAGTAATCGCGGATCAGCATGTCGCGGTGAATACGTTCCCGGGTCTTGTACACACCGCCCGTCACACCATGGGAGCGGGTTTTACCAGAAGTAGGTAGCTTAACCGTAAGGAGGGCGCTTACCACGGTAGGATTCGTGACTGGGGTGAAGTCGTAACAAGGTAGCCGTATCGGAAGGTGCGGCTGGATCACCTCCTTTCTAGAGTTTGCACGAATCA
>NZ_JBNYXO010000033.1:0-1953 GCF_051380715.1 Janthinobacterium kochi | reverse complement strand
GACGATAACCTACTTTCACACTGGTTGCAGCACTATCATCGGCGCAAAGTTGTTTCACGGTCCTGTTCGGGATGGGAAGGGGTGGGACCAACTTGCTATGGTCATCAGGCATAACTTGTACTGGCATTTGTCCTCAATGGAGCAACAAAGCCTGAATCTGGAAGAAGCAAAGATTGGGGTAATGAATCGTAGTATCAACAAACGCACAACGTTGTACCGTCTTATCCTCTGTACCTGCTAAGGTTATAGGGACAAGCCGTACGGGCAATTAGTACTGGTTAGCTTAATGCATTACTGCACTTCCACACCCAGCCTATCAACGTCCTGGTCTCGAACGACCCTTCAAAGAGCTCAAGGCTCTGGGAAATCTCATCTCAAGGCAAGTTTCCCGCTTAGATGCTTTCAGCGGTTATCTCTTCCGAACTTAGCTACCCGGCAATGCCACTGGCGTGACAACCGGTACACCAGAGGTTCGTCCACTCCGGTCCTCTCGTACTAGGAGCAGCCCCCTTCAAATTTCCAACGCCCACGGCAGATAGGGACCAAACTGTCTCACGACGTTTTAAACCCAGCTCACGTACCACTTTAAATGGCGAACAGCCATACCCTTGGGACCGGCTACAGCCCCAGGATGTGATGAGCCGACATCGAGGTGCCAAACTCCCCCGTCGATATGAACTCTTGGGAGGAATCAGCCTGTTATCCCCAGAGTACCTTTTATCCGTTGAGCGATGGCCCTTCCATACAGAACCACCGGATCACTATGTCCTACTTTCGTACCTGCTCGACTTGTCAGTCTCGCAGTTAAGCACGCTTATGCCATTGCACTATCAACACGATGTCCGACCGTATCTAGCGTACCTTCGAACTCCTCCGTTACACTTTAGGAGGAGACCGCCCCAGTCAAACTGCCTACCATGCACTGTCCCCGATCCGGATAACGGACCAAGGTTAGAACCTCAAACAAACCAGGGTGGTATTTCAAGGTTGGCTCCACGAGAACTAGCGTCCCCGCTTCAAAGCCTCCCACCTATCCTACACAGATTGGTTCAAAGTCCAATGCAAAGCTACAGTAAAGGTTCATGGGGTCTTTCCGTCTAGCCGCGGGTAGATTGCATCATCACAAACATTTCAACTTCGCTGAGTCTCGGGAGGAGACAGTGTGGCCATCGTTACGCCATTCGTGCAGGTCGGAACTTACCCGACAAGGAATTTCGCTACCTTAGGACCGTTATAGTTACGGCCGCCGTTTACTGGGACTTCAATCAAGAGCTTGCACCCCATCATTTAATCTTCCAGCACCGGGCAGGCGTCACACCCTATACGTCCACTTTCGTGTTTGCAGAGTGCTGTGTTTTTATTAAACAGTCGCAGCCACCAGTTTATTGCAACCCTTTCACCCTTCTGGAGTAAACCAGTCAAGCTACCGGGGCGTACCTTTTCCCGAAGTTACGGTACCAATTTGCCGAGTTCCTTCTCCCGAGTTCTCTCAAGCGCCTTAGAATACTCATCTCGCCCACCTGTGTCGGTTTGCGGTACGGTCTCGTATGACTGAAGCTTAGAGGCTTTTCTTGGAACCACTTCCGATTGCTTCGTGAACAAGTTCACTCGTCTCAACCCCTTGAATTGCGCACCCGGATTTGCCTAAGTGCCTTCTATGAGCCAAAAACCAACTATTCCAACAGTTGGACAACCTTCCGCGATCCGTCCCCCCATCGCATCATACGACGGTGCAGGAATATTAACCTGCTTCCCATCAGCTACGCATCTCTGCCTCGCCTTAGGGGCCGACTCACCCTGCTCCGATGAACGTTGAACAGGAAACCTTGGGCTTACGGCGTGGAGGCTTTTCACCCCCATTATCGCTACTCATGTCAGCATTCGCACTTCTGATACCTCCAGCATCCTTTACAAGACACCTTCGCAGGCTTACAGAACGCTCTCCTACCATAT
>NZ_JBNYXO010000032.1:0-4729 GCF_051380715.1 Janthinobacterium kochi | reverse complement strand
TGATCGAGCGCCAACGACAGCTTGCGATACAGTGCGCCACGCGTGACGGTCTGGCCGCCAGCGCCGTCCCTGTTCTGGGTGCTGGTGTCGACTGAAGTGACGCCGGCACCATATGAAGCGTTTTGCTCCGGACTCCAGTAGGGACCGGTCACCAGGCGCGCCGCCTCGATGTAGCCTGCGGGGTTGTCCGGGTCCGTCAACTCGATCACCAGTTTCTTGAAACTGTCCATCGGCAACCAGCAGCGCGCATACGTGCCGCCGCCGTAACTGAAGGCGTTCACGCCCAGCGGCAGCGCACCCCAGTCCCACATTCCCAGCCTGGCGTACTCGCATGCCAGCACGGCGCCCGTATCGAAATCGGGCACGGCGTCCCCTGGCTCGACGTAGCCGCGCACGCGGATCGTCGCCGTGGGTGTCAGGTTGCAAAATGGCAGGGCCACGCAGCCGACGATCTCGGGCGTGGGCCAGGTGGCCGTAATGGTCAGGGTCAGGCCGAGCGAGCGCATCACGTCATACTTGCCTTCGCGCTGCAGATTGGCCGGGCCTAGCGCGCCGGCCTGGCTCGATGCGGTCAACAACGCGCGGTCGCCAGCGTTGTCGTAAATGATGCGGAGATTGGTCATGCGCCCTCTGTAAATTCAGGTGATTGAGCATCAGCCTCGATTGCCGCCCGCACCTCGGTTGGAGATTTGGCCGCCGCAATAGCGGTTTTGAGATCACGACAGCGAGAGTGATGGTGCGCAGCGTAGCGAGCTTTCGCCTCGATCATTGCCGCCTCCAGCCCGATCACCTGCGTCGGCGTTAGCAACACATCCGTATTGTCGAACACGCGCCAAGCGAAAGTGGGCCGCCCCAGGCCCAGCGCCGCGCTGCGAGCCGCAAGCGTGATTGCCACCTCGGCATGCGCATCACCGTCGTACAGCACGCCGCCGTAGGCGAAGCGGTCAAACGCTGCGAGGCGCCGATCTCGATCAGCATTGGCATCCGCAATAGCGCCGGCTTGCACGTCGGTCAGTAGCACTTCAGGCTGATACGACACCAGTGCGCCATCGACCATTCGCAAATACTCGGACATACGTTCGCCAGGCAGGAGGGCGTGCAGCGTCAGGCCCTTCACCGCTGGCGGGTTCGGCCCTGGCGCCCACTGACGGACGTACCCGGCAGTGTCGAGGTAGGCGTATAACATGCTCATACTGTTGGATTCTTGATATTGGTTGAAAGGGTGATGGACGCATTCGTGCCGCTAGTACTGCTGCCAGCACGGGTGGCGATCGCCTTGAAAAATGCGCCGGAACCTGTGCGTCCAGCGTCCGTGGCCACGGCAACTTCGAATGTCTCGGAAAAGTACAGCACCTCATCGGTCCACACACCGCCACCAGTGGTTGATGCTCGAACAGTCCAGGTGTACATGAACGTCGTTTCAGCCCCGGCCGCAGTGCCTCGATACAGGGTGATCGTGATAATGGAGCCCGCCGCTGCAGCAGACGACATATCCCCCTCCGCACGCAGAATTACCTTGTGGGCCGCAGCGATGCCCGTAGCGCTGCCCAGCGTGGCCAACGTGACAGACGTAGCTTCCATCCAACTGTAGCCATAAACCGGACCGGTCGGCCGGCCAGTGATCGACAGAACACTAAACTCGGCGGTGCCATCAGCGTTGATCATCCAGCCGTAGCTGCCCGGGTTGTAGGTTTGCGAGCGGATCACCGTGCCAATCAACGCCATGTTCGCTTCAAGGTTGGCCGCCACGACGTTGCGGCCGGTCAGGGTGCCCTTAAAAGAGCCACTGGCGCCCATCAGTGCGCCCGAAAAAGTAGCATTCCCATCCTGAATCGCCAGGCCTGGTGCTTCTATTCTCCCGTTTGCATATGCAATAAAGTACTGTCCAGCTTTATAATTTCCCAGCAAAAGGCCCTGAGAACTCAAGTGAAAGCCACCACCGGAACCTGCTGCTGATGGCCAGTCGAATGCGTTGGTCGGATACCCGGCGCCGCCATGCAGCGTCGCGCTGTAGATATCGCCTGCCGTCACCTTGCCAAGATCGGCACTGATTGCGCTCAACTGCCAAACCTTCAGCGCATTCAAATACGGCGCGGCCCACTTAGTCGTGCCACTGGCCGGATTGAAAATTCCATCTGACCGGTACAGCGATTCACCTGCGACAAACAGCGGCGGCGAACCCTCCCACACCGTACCGACGCCCCAGGTATCAATCGGCGGATAGGATGTGGCTCCCTCCGTGCTGAGGGTCGCCGGCGCGCTGCCCAGGGACATCAAATTGGTCTTGCTGTAGCAGATCCGTGCCGAATTGCCCGTCACGCCGTCAAAAATCTTGCTGACCGTCTGGCTGGCTGTGTAGGTCAGTCCGTCGACCACGATGCTGGCCGTGACTGTCACACTATCGCCCACCATGCCACCATAGGTCATGCTGGCCACGTTACCGACGCGCGTCAGCACGCTGGCATTGCTGGCGGCAAACGCCACCTGGCCCTGCATATTGATCAGGCCAGCCGTGAAGTCGATGCGCGCTGGCGTGGCAATCGTCGTGGCCGCCACCTTGAACGCCTGGGCGGTGGCCGCCAACAGCAGCACGCGGTCGTTGGCGGGCTCGAAGCGCGGTACCGTATTCATGATCAATCGGTCCCGGGCGCCACCGATGGGCGTCATACCAGCACTCCCACGGTGACGCGGCCGGCGATCCAGGAATGCGATAACAGCACCACCACGCCGGGCACGCCGTCCTGCAGGCCGAAGCGATCATCGCGCAGCAGCACGGGCTGCCCCAGTTCCAGCATCATCATCTCGGGTTCTCCGTCAAATTCGTAAATGGTGCGCTGCACCTTGTTCATGGCCAGGCGGCGCGCCGCTTCCGCGCGGGCATCCTCGTTCGTCTTGAGGCAGGTTTCAATTTGCGGCGGATCGTCCGTCAGCCGGTATCGCGCGCGCACCGCCGCGTCGACGGCGGTTTCAGTCAGCCACTCCTTCGCGTACAGGTCGGCATGCGCAGGCGGGATGGTGGTGGTCAGGCTGGCCTGCACTGTGTAATTGCGGTCAAAGGCGATCTTGACGGCGGCGACCACGGGCAGGCGCTGCACGACGCGCAGCGAATCCATCCGCATTTTCTCGGGGCCGATTTCCACCGGCGCGCCGGCGGCCGGCAGCGCGATCTGCACCAGGCGAAGCTGGCCGGTGCGCGACATGATCGCCTGGGCGCCAACGCTTGCCGCCAGCTGCTGGATGGCCTGCGCCTGGTTTGTCCGGTCCGCAACATACAGGCCCACCAGCTGCGGGTGGGCGGCGTCGAAGGCGGCCAGGTTGACCAGGTCGAGATCAGCCAAGGTAAAACGGTCAGCCGCCTTGCCGTAGGCGGTCGCGATGCGCTGCACCAGTGGAGCGATGCGCGGCGCATATCCGCCGCCGACATCGCCCTGCACGCTGGCGGTGACAGCATTCGCCAACGGGTTGATCGTCAGCGTGAAGCGGCCAGTCGCATTGTCGACGGCGACAGGGACCGGCTTACCATTGGTGCGGACTTCGAACGTCGACTCCACCGCGCTGAGAAAACCATACTCCAGGGTAGCCGGGTTGGTCAGCAAGGGCGTGACGTTGTGGCACTCGCCGAACGGAATCGGCAGGGTTGCGTCCTTGTTTGGCGAGACGCCACCCAGCTTGGCCTCGGTGATTGGCGTATCCAGGCGCTGCAGCTTGTCCCGCAGGGACAGGTTGAGCGTTTCGCGGCTTGAACTGCCGATGTCGGCAATGATGCCGTCGAACACCAGGCGGAAATCGGCGCGCGGCCAGCGCGGATCGCCGGCCCAGGCCTTGATAGGCCGATTGCGCCACACGTCGCCGAGCCAGCCGTCGAGCGCGCCATCGGCATTGCCCAGATCGATGTCGCCGCCCGACAGCCCGGCCTCACCAGTCAGGCTGACCTGCTCGGTGAAGGCCAGGCCACCCGTGGCCAGCGGCAGATACACGGTGTTGGCCGGCACCTCGGCCGGGCCGGTGACGTACGGCCGGGAGGCGATATACCGCGTCACCTCCTGGCCGGCCACGTTTACCTGGGCCTCGATCAACACCATGCGGATGGCCAGCGGGTTCTTCAGCCATTCCAAAAACTGCACTTCGGTCATTGCGAGTACTCCACTTGTTTCGCCCAGGCGGATGCCTTGGCGGATCTGTCGACACCAGCCACGACCGTCTGGGCCGCTTTATCGTTAGATTCGACGGTGGCCTGGATGGTGGCGCCAGCGTTCCTGTTCGTGTCGGCATTGAGCTTGTCGACCTTCTCATTCAGACGCTTGATCTCAGCCACCAGGGCATCGGTGTTGCCGCCGCCCTGGCTTGGCGCGCCGCCGAAGTAGCGCCGCATGGCTGCCGCCGCTTGTGCGTCCACCACCACTTCGCCGCGGTGAAGCTCGGCCGCGTAGCCATCAAACGGCACGTTGGCCAAGCCGCCGGCATGCGAGCCGTCGAACTTCACGCCCAACCCCGAGGCCGTGCCCATCGCCGCATGCAGGTTGGCGATGGCTTGCGCCACCGTCAGCACGCTGTCGTTGATGGTGATCAGGCCCGACACCTGGGCCTTGAGGGCGTCCAGGCTGGCCTGCTGCACGTCGACTTGGGCCGATGCCCACTTGGCAGCGTCCTCGTTGGCGGCGATGACGCGCGCGTAATCAGCCGCATACTTCGCATCCGACGCATTGACCACTTGGGAGGCCGTCAGGAA
>NZ_JBNYXO010000031.1:0-6963 GCF_051380715.1 Janthinobacterium kochi | reverse complement strand
GAACAGGACCGTGAAACAACTTTGCGCCGATGATAGTGCTGCAACCAGTGTGAAAGTAGGTTATCGTCAGGCTTGTTATTCGAAAAACCCCCATCGGTGATCCGGTGGGGGTTTTTTACGTTTAGAGATTTGTCATGAGTTGTGCCATTGATCGGTGCTACAGTGCGCAATAGCCCCTAAAACGCATACAGATGGACTATCAACAACTTTCTACCCAGCGCCGCAACCATCCGGCCTGGCGTTTGCTCGCCGCCGATCATGCACCGATGATCGCCAGTTTCCTGCACCATCATTTTATTGCGCCCAATATCCGTACCATCGCGCGCCAGCAACTGGCATCGCATCTGGACGATCATCTGTATCATCTGCATGAACTGGCTGGCGAGGTGTTGTTTCCCAAAAGCGCGACAGCGTATCTGGACGACTGGGCTTCCGATGAACGGGGCTGGCTACGCAAATATTATCCAAGCGGGCAGGACGAACCGCACTATGATTTGACGTCGCCGACCGAACAGGCAATCGAATGGCTGCTTGGCCTGGGCCAGCGCCAATTCATCGGTACCGAATCGCGCCTGATGACGGTATTCGATCTGCTGCGGCAGATTATCGATGGCACGGAATTGAATCCCCGTACCCGTATCGCCGAACTGCAGAAACGCAAGGCGGCCATCGATGCGGAAATCGCGCAAATCGCCCAGGGCCGGCTCGACATGATGGAGCCGAGCCAGATACGCGAACGCTTCCTGCAAATGTCGTCGACGGCGCGCGAACTGTTGTCGGACTTTCGCGCCGTCGAGCACAATTTTCGCAGTCTGGATCGCTCGGTGCGGGAACGTATCGCCACCTGGGAGGGCAGCAAAGGTGAATTGCTACAGGAGATTTTCGGCAAGCGTGATGTGATCGCCGATTCCGACGAGGGGAAAAGCTTTCGCGCCTTCTGGGATCTGTTGATGTCGCCATCGCGCCAGGATGAATTGACGGCGCTGCTGAATGCGGTAATGGCACTCGATCCGGTGCGTGAACTGGCGCCCGATGGCCGTTTGCTGCGGATACATTACGACTGGCTGGAGGCGGGCGAAGTGACGCAGCGCACGGTGGCCCGTTTGTCCGAACAGCTGCGGCGCTATCTCGATGACCAGGCATGGCTGGAAAACCGCCGTATCATGCAGTTGATACGCGATATAGAAAAAAAGGCGCTCGATGCGCGCGCAGTCATCGAGCATGCTGCCTTTATCGAAATCGATGTCGCTGGGCCGGATGTGATGGTACCCATGGATCGCACTTTGTTTACACCGCCATTCAAACCGGTGATCTTGCATGGCGTGCTCGATGAAATGGCTGAGGCCATACCATCGGAAGCCCTCTTCGGCCAGGTCTACGTCGACCGCCAGAAACTGGCGTCGAACGTTCAGCGCGCGTTGCAAGAGCGCAAGCAGATTTCACTGGCCTCGCTGATCGCCGAGTATCCGCTCGAGCAGGGCTTGGCGGAACTGGCCACTTATCTGAGCCTGGCGACGCAGGAATTGCCCAGCGTGATCGACGATACGCAAGAAGAAACGATACACTGGACCGATGCTCAAGGTCGTGCGCGCATTGCCACGCTGCCTCTCCTTATTTTCAGCGCATGATGAATTCTTCCAGCGAAACGCATTACAGCCAGATCCTGATCGCCTTGATGCAAGGCGTGTTGTACCAGGAAAACGATGTCGCCTTGTGGCAGCCCCTGCTGCTGCTGCAAGCGCGCGTGCGCGATTATTGCCAGCAAATAGGCCTGGAGCTGATCCTCGATGAAGCCGAAGGCTATGCCTATCTGCGTCAGCGCGCCACGTCGGAAGGGGAAGTTGCGCTGCCGCGCCTGGTGCCGCGCCGCCAGCTCAGTTATCCGGTCAGTTTGATCCTGGTGCTGTTGCGTAAGAAGCTGGCGGAGTTCGACAGCAATGGCGGTGACACACGGTTGATCGTCAGCCGTGAGCAGATCACCGAACAATTGCGCCTTTTCATGCCCGATACCGCCAATGAAGCACGTTTGCTCGACCGCATGGAGACGCACCTGAACAAAGTGGTCGAATTGGGCTTCCTACATCGTTTGCGTGGCCAGGACCATCAATTTGAAGTGCGGCGCATTTTGAAGGCCTTTGTCGATGCGCAATGGCTCAGCGATTTCGAGCAGCGCCTGAACGATTACGCCAGCCATGGCATGAGCCTGTCGGAGGATGCGCAATGACGGCGCGTGACCATGAGGACGGTGTAATGCCCCAGCTTGATTTCGCCAACCCGGCGGCCATGGAGCGCGCCGGCTTTCGCCTGCATCACTTCGAAGTCTTCAATTGGGGCACCTTCCATGCGCGTGTGTGGAAACTGCATCCGGGTGGCGACAATCTGCTGCTGACCGGCGACATCGGGTCTGGCAAGTCGACGCTGGTCGACGCGATCACCACCTTGCTGGTTCCCGCTCAAAAGATTTCTTATAACAAGGCCGCTGGCGCCGACGCGCATGAGCGCAGCCTGCGCACGTATGTGCTGGGCCACTACAAATCGGAACGCGGCGACACTGGCAGCACGGCGCGCGCTGTCGCCTTGCGTGACCAGAATACGTATGCCGTGATCCTCGGCGTGTTTTATAACGAGGGCTACGATCAGACAGTGACCCTGGCGCAGGTTTTCTGGCTCAAGGATGCACGCGGCCAGCCCGAGCGCTTTTATGTCGTGGCGGACAGTGCCTTGTCGATCACCGACCAGTTTGCCGGCTTCGGCACCGATATCAACCAGTTGCGCAAGCGCCTGCGCGCCAGCAAGGGTGTCGTTCTGCACGATACCTTTCCGCCCTATGGCGCCGATTTCCGTCGCCGCTTCGGTATCGGCAATGAGCAGGCGATGGAATTGTTTCACCAGACGGTGTCGATGAAATCGGTCGGCAACCTGACTGACTTCGTGCGTGAGCACATGCTCGAAGCGTTTCCCGTCGAAGAGCGCATCGCCGCCCTGATCGCCCATTTCGATGATCTGCATCGCGCGCACGAAGCGGTACTGAAGGCGAAACAGCAGATCGAGCAATTGTTGCCGCTGACTGCCGACTGCGCACGTCATGCCAGCTTGCAGCAGCAGGATGAGCAATTGCGCGGCTGCCGCGAAGCGCTGCGGCCGTGGTTTGCCGCCTTGAAAAGTGACTTGCTGGAAAGCCGTCTGGAACAACTGGCGCTGGAGCTGGAAAAAACCACTGCCCGCCTGCAACGGCTGCAACAGTTGCGCAGCGAGCAAGGCGTGCGCCGCGATGAAATCCGGGAAGCCATTTCCGCCAACGGCGGCAACCGTCTGGCGCAGATCGACGCCGATATCCTGCGCCAGCAAGCTCTGAAGGATGAGCGTGCGCGGCGCGCTGCGCAATATGATGAATTGGCGCAAGCTCTGGGCTTGCCGGGCGCCGGCGATGACGAAGGGTTTCGCGCCAATCTGCGCGCCATCGACAGTGGCCAGGCGCAATGCATGGTGCAGCATGACGAGTGTCAGAACAGCCTGACCGAGGCGGGTGTGAAAGTACATGAACTCGGTGCCAGCCATGGCGAGCTGACGGCAGAACTTGAATCGTTACGCCAGCGCCGCTCGAATATTCCAGGCCAGATGCTGAAACTGCGCGACTTGCTGTGTGGCGCACTGGATCTCGATGGTGACGAGCTGCCCTTTGTTGGCGAGCTGATCCAGGTACGCGACGATGCCGGCGAGTGGGAGGGCGCGGCCGAACGCCTGCTGCACAATTTCGGTCTGGCGCTGCTGGTGCCGGACGTCCATTATGCGGCGGTGGCGGCATGGGTGGACCGTAGCCATCTGGGCGCCCGCCTGGTCTATTTTCGGGTGCGTGTAGTCAGCGTGCCGGAAGCGCGGCCGCTGCATCCGGATTCGCTGGTGCGCAAGCTGTCCATCAAGCCCGATTCGGCCTTTTATCCCTGGATCACCAGCGAACTGGCACGGCGCTTCGACTATGCCTGCTGTGATTCGCTGCAACAATTTCAACGCGAAAAACTGGCCATCACGCGCAATGGCCAGATCAAGGCGGGTGGCGAGCGTCACGAAAAGGATGACCGCCATCGTCTCGATGACCGTGCGCGCTATGTGCTGGGCTGGACCAACCACTCCAAGATCGCGGCGCTGGAAAAGCAGGCGCGTGACCTGGCGCTGCGCATCACCGCCCATGGCGCACGCATCAGGGCACTCAAGCTTGAACGTCAATCACATCAGGAGCGTCTGGGCCAATGGCAGCAACTGGCGCTGTTCCAGCATTTCGGCGATCTGGACTGGAAGCCGCTGTTGCTGGCGATCGAACAATTACTGCGTGAAAAAGAGGCACTGGAAGCGGCGTCGGATTTGTTGCGTGAACTGCAGAGTCAGCTTGAAGCACTGACGCAAGTGCAAGCCGGCACGGACGAGGACATCAGCCGTCACACCACTGAGCATGCCAGGCTCAGCGAACGTCAGGATCAGGCGCGGCGCCAGTTGGCCGACTGCGCACAGTTGCTGGGCGCCACGCCAGAGCCCGCGCGTGAGCTGTATTTTCCTCTGCTGCTGCAGTTGCAGGCGGAAGCCCTGGGCGAACACAAGCTGACGGTGGAGTCGTGCGATAACCGCGAAAAAGATATGCGCGGTTTCTTGCAAGCGCGTATTGATGCCGACAGCAAGAAAATCGCCGTTTTGCGCGACCGTATCATCAGTACCATGAGCGATTACGTCACGGCCTGGCCGCTCGATACGCGTGAGGTCGATGTGAGCATCAATGCCGCTGGCGAATTCGGCAAGATGCTGACGGTACTGCAGGCCGATGATTTGCCGCGCTTTGCGCAGCGCTTCAAGGAGCTGCTCAATGAAAACACGATCCGCGAAATTGCCGGCTTCCAGTCGCAGCTCAAGCGTGAGCGTGAAACTATCCGCGAACGCATCGATATCATCAACCGCTCGCTGCACGATATCGATTACAACCCCAACCGCTACATCGCGCTGGAAGCCGAGCCCAACCTGGACGCCGACCTGCGCGACTTCCAGGCCGACTTGCGTGCCTGCACCGAAGGCGCGTTGACCGGGTCGAGCGACGAAGAATATTCGGAAGCCAAATTTCTGCAGGTAAAGACCATCATCGAGCGTTTCCGGGGCCGCAGCGGCAGCGCCGAGGTGGACAAGCGCTGGACGCGCAAGGTGACCGATGTGCGCAACTGGTTTGTCTTTTCGGCTTCCGAGCGCTGGCGCGAAGACGACCGCGAGCATGAACATTACACCGATGCCGGCGGCAAGTCTGGCGGACAGAAGGAAAAGCTGGCCTATACTGTACTGGCCGCCAGCCTGGCATACCAGTTCGGCTTGGAGTGGGGGGTGGTGCGCTCCCGTTCCTTCCGTTTTGTCGTGATCGATGAAGCGTTCGGCCGCGGTTCGGACGAATCCGCACGATATGGACTGGAACTGTTCAAACGCATGAATCTGCAATTGCTCATCGTCACGCCGTTACAAAAAATTCATATCATCGAGCCCTATGTTGCCGGGCTGGGTTTTGTGCACAGCGAAGAAGGGCGGCAATCGATGTTGCGTTACCTGAGCATTGAGCAATATCAAGCCGAACGCAAGGCGCATCCCGCGTGAGCGACATGAGCAGCAACTGGACCTCGCCATCGGCCATTCGAGCCCAGCTACTACGTTTGTGGGACAGTGGCCGTCTGTTGGAGGCGCATGTGAATGGCGACTCGATATTTCCATGGACACTCAAATTACGCCAGCCGGGGACGTCCACCCTGGGCGAGCAATTCGATGAAGTAAGGCGCTGGATACGGCAGCTTGACGAGGGCAGCAAGAGCCATAAGGGACACGGCTATGCCATCGCATGGCGTGACATCAATCATCGTCAGCTGGGACGTAACCGTATGCCGGCCAGCGTCGTTGTGGCTGATGAAGCCGACGCATTGCGGCTGATTGGAAAAGTGGCTGAAAAACAGCGCTTCGAGCAACTGTCAGCCCTGACGCTGCAGGCTTTTCCGATTTTGGCCGGCTGGATCGCGCGCCGGCCGATGCTGTTGCTGGAACATGCGCCCGCATGGGAGCGCATCGTCTTGATCTTGCAGTGGTTTGTCGCCCACCCCCGCCCGCAACGCTATTTGCGCGAGCTCGACATTCCTGGGGTGGACAGTAAATTCATCGAAACGCGCAAGGCTTTGTTGGCGGAATTGCTGGACCAGCTCATGCCGCCGGAGGCGATTGATATGCAGGCGATCGGTGCCCGTCAATTTGAAGCGCGTTATGGATTGCTGAGCAAGCCGGCATTGATACGCTTTCGCCTGCTCGATGCGCGCCACCATATCGGTGGGCTGTCTGACTTGAGCGTACCAGTGGCGCAGTTTGCTGCCTTGCGGACCACGGTAAAACGCGTTTTTATTACCGAGAATGAAATCAATGGGCTGGCATTTCCGGAGGTGGCGGACAGCATGGTGATCTTCGGTGGCGGTTATGGCGTCGACCGCTTGGGAGATGTGCATTGGCTAGCTGACAGTGAGGTGATTTACTGGGGCGATATCGATACCCATGGTTTTGCCATTCTTGATCGCTTGCGCGAGTACTTGCCCCACGCACGTTCCATGTTGATGGATATCACAACTCTTGAAGCGCATCGCCTCTTATGGGGCAGTGAAGAACAGCATAAACGTCACGCTGGCAATCTGACTCGCTTGACGGATGAGGAGCAAGCTTTGTTTCACATGTTACGTGACAATACCTTGGGAGAGTGCGTCCGCATGGAGCAGGAAAGGCTGGGTTTTCACTGGGTCAGGTCGGCCATTTTAAATATTGCCTGAAAGCCTTGCTACTATCGTGGCGCTTGGCTATAATTCGCCCCCTCGCTGAACGATGCATGCAAATGCTGAGTGAAGTGGGTAAAAAAGAAGGTTGACGAAATAGCCGAAACGCTTCATACTCTTCCTTCTTCGCAGCTGACAA
>NZ_JBNYXO010000030.1:0-7188 GCF_051380715.1 Janthinobacterium kochi | reverse complement strand
TTGCCGACGCGCTGGCTCTGATCGCCAAGCGAACGTTTCTACATCGCCCAGGACAATCAAGGTCACGGCAAACCAACGCCTACAAGCCTCATAAATACATGGCCTACAAGGCTGCTTAATGGCAAGCCTGTTGCTTAACTTGGGTGGATTGGCTTCCCCCCCCCCCCGCAATACCTTACTGTGCCCATACATTGCCATAGGTACCGGCACATCGGCAGCGTCATCTATTGATGTGTATCAATATATATTTCAATTTCCATGTCAAAGTTCGCTTCTTTAATGCGTGGTTTGATGATTTTATAAGGAATGAGATAGATATGAACAATGTATACATTGTGTTGAAATGGATGCGAGACAATCTTTTGATTGTATTGATTGCCTCTCTTGTTTTCCCGGCAGTGCTTGGAATTTTTTCGCAGCGGTCTGATATTACAAAAATGATTTATGAATCGGACTATAAATTAGCCAAAATTAAGCATAGTGAATGCGACCGCATACATACGGATTTTCTGGATGCGGTCAGTACGAATGCCGGCACTGCCCAACTCTTGCACAAGAATTTCAACTTTGATGATGTGCTAAAAAATGGCATGCCTCAGCATGCGGTGGTCGTGTTTAAAAGCACGATGGATACCTATAGCAAGTCACTCGATAATATCCATGAAAATGGACGAAAAGCGCGCAACTGTTATGCTGATTTGAGTTCGCTATATGACAATCTTGCACTTGTCCTTAATTTGTCCGATGATTATAAAGTAATGGAACGGAAGAATGCCTTGGCGATAGCGGCACTGCAGGCGCCGTTGGAAGCCAGCCGGGCCAGACTCAGAGACGTGGGAGACCCGCAACAGCTGTATGCCGCGATGCTGGCCAGCGATCCTCAAGCGGTGGCCGGAGCATTGAAGATAGTCAACTACGATGATCTGGCGAAGTTGCAGACCGAACAAGCGCTGGCGGAGTCGAAGATGCAGCAACAGCATCGCTTGTTTTTCAATGAGCTAAATACGGTCTTCTCCAAGGAATTGTCACGCCGTTTTTACCGCGGATTTTTCGCCTCGCTGTGGTCCCTGGTTTAGCGCCAAGGTGAATGTAGATTCCTCTGGTAAATTTTCCTCCACCTGAGTGACAGCCCTATATACTTGCTGAAACGGATCATCCGGCATCAGACAAGGTTACAAGCATGGCATCAGGCATGGAGCAGTTTCAGGAAAAAGCACGACAGTCGTGGATACAGGCGCGCGCGCAGGTCGTTCGTTTGGCGGGGCTGGCATGGGTAAAAGCAGTGGCGCTGTATCGGCGCGGCCATGTTCACTTGATGACCTTGCCGCCCGTGCGGCGCGCGCTGGTGCTGGGGCTTTGGTCGTTCCTGGCCCTGCTGGCCTTGTTGACGCTGTACATGCTGTTGCTGATCCCCTTGACGCCCAGCATCCACGACTTGCGCCAGGCGCGCGCGGCCGCACCGAGCACCATGGTCAGCGCCGATGGCAAGGAACTGGCCCGCTTCGACCAAGGCTTGCAGGAGCGTGTCTCGTTAAAGCAGATTTCGCCGAACGTGATCAGCGCCTTGATCTCGACGGAAGACCACCGTTTCTACGAACACCACGGCATTGACTTCACGCGCACGGCCGGCGCCATCTTGCACACGGCCGGGGGCAATCCCCAGGGCGGTTCCACCATCACGCAGCAGCTGGCGCGCAATATGTTTCCAGAGGAAATAGGCCGCTCGCGCAACCTGAACCGCAAGCTGAAGGAGCTGATCACGGCCCTGAAGATCGAGGCCACCTACAGCAAGACGGAAATCCTGGAAGCCTACCTGAACACGGTGCCTTTCTTGTACAACACCTACGGCATCGAAATGGCGGCCCGCACCTATTTCGACAAGCCCGCGTCGCGCCTCGATATCCTGGAAAGCGCCACCCTGGTCGGCATGCTCAAGGGCACGAATTACTACAATCCCGTCGGCAATCCCGAGCGTTCGCTGCAGCGGCGCAACGTGGTGCTGGGGCAAATGCGCAAGCATGACGTCATCGACGAGGCGCGCTACAAGCAGTTGATCAAGCGTCCGCTGCGCCTGCATTTCGAGCGCCAGAGCGAAAGGGCGCAGTCGGACAGCCATTTCACGGCCTATGTGCGCAAATGGCTGATCGACTGGGCCGACGAGAACGATTACAACCTGGAACTGGACGCCCTGGTGGTGCACACCACGCTCGACCACGATTTGCAGCAGGCGGCCGAGCGCGCCGTCGAGCGCCAAGCCAACGCCTTGCAGGCGATCGCCGACGTGGAGTGGAGCCGCGCGGGCGTGCCTTCGTCCACCTCGACGGGCATGTACGCGGGCATGCAGGCCGGCAGCGTGGCCTTCGATTATTTCTGGAAATCGCATCCGGCCCTGCTGGACGCCTTCGTGCGCGAGTCGGCTGACTACCGCAAGCTGACGGCCGCCGGCGGCACGCCCGAGGCAGCGCTGGCGCAATTGAAGGGCGACCGTGCCTTCATGGCGGCCCTGCGCAAGTCGAAGACGCGCCTGGAAGCGGGCTTTGCGGCCATGGATCCGGCCACGGGCGCCGTGCGCGCCTGGGTGGGGAGCCGCGACTTTGCGCGCGAACAGTTCGACCATGTATCGCAGGCGGCGCGCCAGCCCGGCTCCACCTTCAAGCCCATCGTGTATGGCGCGGCGCTGGAAAAGGGCCTCAGCCCCGAGCATGTGTATCGCGATGAAGTGATGGATATCAAGGCGGCCGACGGCACGATATGGCGCCCGACGGACATGAGCGGTACCACGGGACGCGACATGACCATGCGCGATGGCCTCGTGTACTCGAAAAACACCATCACGGCGCAAGTGATGCAAGACGTCGGCTTGCCGCCGATCATCAAGCTGGCGCGCGCGCTCGGTATCCGCGACAGCAAGCTGGAAAAAGTGCCGTCCTTAGCGCTGGGCACCAGTCCCGTCACCTTGCTGGAAATGGTCAACGCCTATGCCAGCATCGCGGCCCAGGGCGAGGCGCGCCTGCCATTCGTCGTCACGCACATCACCGACCGCGAAGGCAAGGTCATCGCCCGTTTCGGCGAAGACAAGCCCCAGCGCGCCATGCAGGCGGCATCGGCGGCCACCCTGACGGACATGATGCGCGGCGTGATCGAGCGCGGCACGGGCACGGCCATCCGCAGCCGCTTCGGCATCCGCTCCGACGTGGCCGGCAAGAGTGGCACCACGCAAAACAATGCGGACGGCTGGTTTATCCTGATGCACCCGGAACTGGTGGGCGGCGCCTGGGTAGGTTTCAATGACGCGCGCGTCACCATGCGCAGCAATTACTGGGGCCAGGGCGGCCACAATGCCGTGCTGGTGGTGGGCGACTTCTTCAAGACGGCGCTGGACACAGGAAAACTGTCGCGCGATGCCATCTTCCCCGGCGGCAAGCCGCCACCGCCGCTGCGCCACGTGGAACCGGTCGAGGAACCACAGGACGAACCGGTGGAAGAACCAGGAGATTTGCTGCAGGAGGGCGCGCCGCCTGCGCCGCTGGCCGTGCCGGCCGAAGGCGACGGCGGACAGGAGTCGCATGGCAAGGCGGTGCAGGAACTGCCTCCCGCGCCAGCGCCTGTGCCGCAGCCGGTGCCGCAGCCGGTGCCGCAAGGGTAAGTCAACCATCGCAAAGAATAATCATGACCTCACGCAAGCCCACACTGCGCCTGATACTCGGCGACCAGCTCAATGCGCAGCATCGCTGGTTCACCGAAGTCGATGACGCCACCATCTATGTCTTGATGGAAGTCCGGCAAGAAACCGACTATGTGTTGCATCATGCGCAGAAAATCCTGGCGATCTTCGCTGCCATGCGCGAGCTGGCACGCCAGTTGCGCCAGCTTGGCCACAGCGTGCATTACATCGCCATCGACGACGTGGAAAGCATGCGGTCGATACCGGACAATATCGCAGCGCTGGTTCGCCACTATGGCGCCGGCGCCTTCGAATACCAGGCGCCTGACGAGTGGCGCCTCGACCAGCAGCTGTACCAGGCCGGGCGACGCTCGGCCATCCCCTGGCTGATGGTCGACAGCGATCATTTTTATACGGCCCGCAACGAGGCAGCCGATATTTTCGCCGGACGCAAGCAATGGCTGATGGAGTTTTTCTATCGCCAGATGCGCAGCAAGCATCAGGTGCTGATGGAAGACGCGAAAAAGCCCGTTGGAGGCCAGTGGAACTTCGACCACGATAACCGCAAGCCCTGGCGCGGCACGCCCGCCGAGCCGCAGGATCGGCGCACCGTGCATGACCATTCGTCATTATGGGAAAGCATCGTCGACGCCGGAGTGAAGAGCTTTGGCGCGCCGCATGCCGACCGGCTGGCGTGGGCGCTGAACCGGGATGAGGCGCTGCAGCAGCTCGATGCCTTCATCGAGCGGGCTTTGCCGCACTTTGGCGATTTCCAGGATGCGATGAGCGTCAAGGCATGGCGCTTGTTTCACTCCCTGCTGTCATTTGCGCTGAACGTCAAAATGCTCAATCCGCGCGAAGTCGTCGCCAGGGCGCAAGCAGCGTATCACGCCGGCCATGCTCCCTTGGCTGCGGTCGAGGGTTTCATCCGCCAGATACTGGGCTGGCGCGAATATGTGCGCGGTGTTTATTGGGCGCATATGCCCGGCTATGCGGAGAAGAACTTTTTTGGCCACACGCGCCCGCTGCCTTCATGGTTCTGGGATGGCAAGACGAAGATGCATTGCCTGTCGCAGGCCATTACCCAGTCGCTGGAACAGGCGCATGCGCATCACATCCAGCGCCTGATGGTGATCGGCAATTTCGCGCTGCTTGCCGGCCTGGATCCGGCCAAGGTCCATGGCTGGTACCTGGGCATTTACATCGATGCCTTCGAGTGGGTGGAGTTGCCCAATACCGTCGGCATGAGCCAGTTCGCCGACGGCGGCCTGCTGGCCACCAAGCCCTATGTTTCCAGCGCAGCGTATATCGACCGCATGGGCGATTATTGCAAAGGCTGTCATTACGACAAGAAAGCGCGCATCGGCGAGCGTGCCTGCCCCTTCAATGCCCTGTACTGGGATTTTTTCCATCGTAACGCGGACACACTGGAACGCAATCCCCGCATCGGCATGGCGTATCGCCAACTGGAGAAAATGGACGCGGCGGCGATCGCGGATTTCCGGCAACAGGCGGCCACGATGCTGGCCCGGCTCGATTCACTGTAAGCCTGCTGGTGCACGGGCAGCCCAACGGTAGCCTGCGCTATTTCCCCAGGAGAATTCCACAGGGTAATTTGTGAAGTTGCCGTACGGACGCTTGCCATCGGCCGACGGCGTGGGCCAGTAGATTATATGATGGGAACATGCGTCGAATTGCAGAGTGGCGTCTGCAGTCTGGCTACCATCTGGGCTGACGTGACCAACGTAGCACTTTGGCAAGTCTTATTTTCACCGTATGCTCCCCTTCCGTTTCATGCTCCAGCCACAGGACACCGTCTTCCATGCAGACCCAGGCATCAACTATGCGCGTGTCGAACGGCATTGCCGTGTCTTTTATATCAATCTTCATTCGCCCAGAATCGACATCGAGCGACCTTAATACCCGCGTCGTTCGCTGCGTGAACTCGATGACGTATGAAGTTCTTGTATTTTTAATCATCAATAATGCTCATTCAGGTGCGTAAGTTTTCTAAATATTACTATATAAAAATTTTTCGCCGCACACGAAAACGAGCACATCAATAAATTCCTGACTGCAAAAATTTCCAAAATGAAAAATTATTTATGTAAAATAAACTAAAATTTCTTTATGGATTGGTATTGTTGCAATGAGAAAAATAATTTCCAATTTTAGTTATTTTCTTCGGAAAGTATTTATTTAATTAATTTTTCAATGGCACTCTGTCATGTTTTTGACTTTGATATAAATCAAGATTATTGGTGTATTGATTTCAGGATAAATTCTTACTGCTAGGATACAAGCTCATCCTTGGTGTCGATGAACGATTCATGCTTGAAAATAATGAAAATTTCATGAGGGAAAGCATTTGTGTCGGTGACCCATCGGCATTTCATGCGCTCTATGTCAAATATAGTGTTCATATGAGAAGTTTGGTAAGTCATGATGTTCATCATAAGCAAGATATCGATGATATGGTTCAGATTATTTTTCTCAATGCATTTCAAAGGTTTAAAGAATGTCGTAGCTATTCGACGTTGTATGCATGGTTATATTCAATAGCCATGGATAGTATCGAAAACTATTATCGTAATGAATTAAAAATTAAATCAAGTACATTTTTCTCATTCGACGGCGTGGATGAGGTTGTTGATGCATTAAATATTTTTAATGAAAATAGTGCAGAGGAAATATGTAGTGCAATGGAAACTGGGCTGGAGATTGTTCGATTGATTGCCAACTTGCCGCCTCTCTTGAAAAAGGCATTATTGCTACGTGAGATTGATGGTATGAGCTACGGTGAGATTGCAATAAAGATGGGATGTCCTATGGGAACAGTGCGAAGCCGTATTCACAGGGTCAGGGCGGAGATACGCAAGAGGCTGGAAAAGGATGATTGAATGTAGCACCGCATAATTGCGGTACCCCAGGCGCAAGCTGCGATTATTTGTCGCTACTTAACATAAATTTACATGGTAAATAAAAATTACATCAGTGGCCTGGCACAAGAGCAGCTTGATCGTCGAAGACGAATCGATGCATTGACCGCACAAAAAATAGATGTTGCGATTATTTTCCAGGAAATGCTTGGCACTGCAGTGGCAGCAAAATACTTGCGAACAAATGGCGTGCCGCTATCTGTCGCATTGCGTGTGTTGATATATGCTCACAGAAAAGACCCATCGCCACCAAAAATGATTGGATTCGAGGATGGGCCTGTCAATCGCTTCCAGTCCAAGCAGACCGCGACAAGGGGGAATCAGATTGAGAAGGCTTGAAAACAAACTGCTATGCGCCGAAATGCGAGGGCAATTGTCACGCTTCGGTATCGCGTCGGACGGCGATCAATCCACCCAAGTTAAGCAACAGGCTGCCATCAAGCAGCCTTGTAGGCCATGTATTTATGGGGCTTGTAGGCGTTGGTTTGCCGTGACCTTGATTGTCCTGGGCGATGTAGAAACGTTCGCTTGGCGATCAGAGCCAGCGCGTCGGCAAGCAAGTGGGCTGCCGCCAGCCCAAGCAGC